>NZ_JUMS01000122.1:0-17100 GCF_001059415.1 Enterobacter sp. 940_PEND | reverse complement strand
GCCTGATGCCCTCACCCTGACCCTCTCCCACAGGGAGAGGGAACAAACACAAAAACGGCAACCGAAGTTGCCGTTTTGCTTTTATTTGCCTTCGTCAGGCAACGCATATGCGACGATGTAGTCGCCCATTTTCGTGCCAAACGAACCGTGACCGCCGGCAGAGATGACAACGTACTGCTTGCCATTCACTTCATAGGTCATCGGCGTGGCCTGTCCACCAGCCGGCAGACGGCCCTGCCACAGTTTTTCACCGTTGGTCATGTTGTACGCGCGCAGATAGTTATCTGCGGTTGCCGCGATGAACAGCACGTTACCGGCGGTGGAAATTGGGCCACCCAGCATTGGCATACCCATATTGAACGGCACCGGAACAGGCATCGGGAACGGCATGCTGTCCTGAGGCGTACCAATACGTTTTTTCCACACGATCTGGTTGGTTTTCAGATCCAGGCCGGAGATATAACCCCAGGCAGGCTGTTTACACGGCAGACCAAACGGAGACAGGAACGGGTTCAGCGTTACGCCAAACGGCACGCCGTACTGCGGCTGAATGCCGGCTTCGGTACCGCTGCCTTTCGCGTCTTTCGGCTGCTCCATTGGGTTGCCCGGACCGCGCGGGATCAGACGGGAAACGAACGGCAGCGCCATCGGGTTAGCAATCGCCACCTGACGGTTAGGGTCAACGGAGATCCCGCCCCACTCGAACATCCCCAGGTTACCCGGGAAGACCAGCGTGCCCTGCTCAGATGGCGGCGTAAAGATGCCTTCATAGCGCAGCTGGTGGAACATCACGCGGCACACCAGCTGGTCAAACATGGTGGCACCCCACATGTCTGCCCCGCTGAGGTCTTTCTTCGGACGGAAGCTCAGGTCAGAGAACGGCTGGGTTTTGCTGACGTAATCGCCTTTCGCCGCGCCCTGCGGAACCGGTTTTTCCGGTGCTGGCACGACCAGCTTGCCGTTGCTGCGATCCAGCACGAAGATGTTGCCCGTCTTGGCCGGAGCGTAAATCACCGGAACGGTTTTGCCATTAACGGTAATGTCGGCCAGCGTCGGCTGGGACGGCATGTCCATATCCCACAGATCGTGGTGAACGGTCTGGTAGCTCCAGGCCAGCTTGCCGGTGGTCGCGTTCAATGCCACGATAGCGCTGGCATAACGCTCCTGCTCCGGCGTGCGGTTACCGCCCCAGATATCTGGCGTGGTCACGCCCATTGGCAGGTAGACCAGGTCCAGCTTCGCGTCATACGCCGCCGGTGCCCAGGAGTTTGGCGAGTTAAAGGTAAAGGTGTGCTCGTCCGACGGGATCGCGTTGGGATCTTTCGCGCCCGGGTCGAAGGCCCACAGCAGCTTACCGGTGTTCACGTCGAAACCACGGATAACGCCGGAGGTTTCACGCGTGGAGAAGTTATCCGTTACCGAACCGGCAATCACGATGGTTTTATCGGTGATGATTGGCGGCGAGGTTGGCTCATACAGACCCGGCGTGGTGTCCGGCATGTTGGTCTGCAGGTTCAGGATACCTTTGTTGGCAAAGGTTTCGCACAGCTTGCCCGTTTCGGCATTGATGGCGAACAGACGGCCATCGTTCACCGGCAGCATGATGCGGCGAGGACAGTCAGCAATGACTTCCGGGCTCGCATTATCGGCGCGCGCTTCGTGGTAAGAGACGCCACGGCAGGTGACGTGCTGGAAGGACGGGTTGGAGTTCAGCTGCGGATCGAAGTGCCATTTCTCTTTACCGGTGGCCGCGTCAAGCGCGAACAGACGCTGGTGCGCCGTACACAGATAAAGCATGTTGCCGACTTTAATCGGCGTCACTTCGTTGGTCAGCTCGCCCGGATCGTTCGGCATCTTCACATCGCCGGTACGGAATACCCAGGCTTCCTTCAGGTTTTTAACGTTGTCCGCGTTGATCTGCTTCAGCGGAGAGTAGCGTTGACCTTCCTGATTACGACCATACGCAGGCCAGTCGCCGTCAGCGACCTGGGAGATAGCTGCCGCAGGCGTGGATTCCGCGTTCAGCGTACCGTTGATCTCCTGCGGGTCATTAAAGCCTGCCCAGGTCAGAATGCCGCCGGTAATAAGCAGGGCAACAACCAGGCCCGCTACCGCACCGCTGGAAGGCACAATCAGGCGACGCCAGACGAACGGCAGGATCAGCCAGATACCGAAGAAGACCAGGATGTCGCTGCGCGGCGTCAGTGCCCAGAAGTCAAAACCGACTTCCCAGACGCCCCAGATCATGGTGGCAAGAAGGAGGGCGGCATACAGCCACAGTGCAGATTGTTTTCTACGCAACAGCAGGACGGTTACGGCAACCATAACCAGACCCGCAATCGGGTAGTACCAGGAGCCGCCTAAAGCGACCAGCCAGACGCCACCGATTAACAGATACAGCGCGCAGAAGGCTGCGAATGCGGCTGTTAATGTCACCAGTAGACGCGGCTGTTTAGAGTTTGTTTCAGCCATAGAAAGTGTACCCGTCAGTTTTTGTTAATAATTTGCTAGCAACTAATTATAGGTATTAACAAGTGTGATCGGAATCACAATATTTGCTTTTTATAACTCATACGCCAGGCTTATCCATTTGCTGATATAATGGCTGGCTTGCGTATCAGTGCTGGATATTAACTCATCCGTATTGAGAGATTTTCACTAAAATCATTTGGTTAGTAATATGAAACATACTGTTGAAGTGATGATCCCGGAAGCCGAGATCAAAGCGCGTATCGCCGAACTGGGTCGTCAAATCACCGAACATTACAAGGACAGCGGCAGCGAAATGGTGCTGGTCGGTCTGTTGCGCGGCTCTTTCATGTTCATGGCAGACCTGTGCCGTGAGGTGCATGTGCCCCATGAGGTCGATTTTATGACCGCCTCCAGCTACGGCAGCGGCATGTCCACTACCCGTGATGTGAAAATCCTGAAAGATCTGGATGAAGATATTCGTGGCAAAGATGTGTTGATCGTTGAGGACATCATCGACTCCGGCAACACGCTGTCAAAAGTGCGCGAGATCCTGAGCCTGCGCGAGCCAAAATCTCTGGCGATTTGTACGCTGCTGGACAAACCTGACCGTCGTGAAGTTCAGGTGCCGGTTGAGTTCGTGGGCTTCTCGATTCCTGACGAATTCGTCGTCGGTTACGGCATTGACTACGCGCAGCGCTATCGTCATCTGCCGTATGTGGGGAAAGTGGTACTGCTGGACGAGTAGTTGCAGGCTGATGCCCTCACCCCGGCCCTCTCCCACAGGGAGAGGGAGAACATTCCCGGCTTTATTTATGGTTCACATGCTTAAGCTGAAGGTTGGCAATCCCCGAACGGTAACGCTGCTCCAGCGTTTCGCGGTTGGTGGCGGTCACTTCCAGATTGCGCAGCAGGCCATCGTGAATACCGTACGCCCAGCCGTGGATAGAGACCTTCTGCCCGCGTTTCCACGCTGATTGCATGATCGTTGAGTGGCCCAGGTTATATACCTGCTCCATCACGTTGAGTTCGCAAAGGGTATCCATACGACGCTCCTGCGGCATTTCGCCCAGCAGTGAGCTATGTTTGAACCAGATATCGCGGATGTGCAGTAGCCAGTTATCAATGAGCCCCAGTTCCGTGTTTTCAACCGCCGCCTGCACGCCGCCGCAGCCATAATGGCCGCAGATGATGATGTGCTCGACTTGCAGAACGTCCACGGCATACTGAACAACAGAAAGACAGTTGAGATCGGTGTGAATCACGAGATTGGCGACATTGCGGTGAACAAACAGTTCGCCGGGTTCAAGGCCGGTCAGGCGCTCCGCCGGTACGCGGCTGTCGGAACATCCAATCCAGAGAAAGCGTGGGTTCTGAGCCTGCGCGAGTTTTCCAAAAAATCCGGGGTCTTCCTCCACCAGCATTTTTGACCATAGTGCATTGTTGCTGATGAGTGTATCTATGTTGTTCATGGAGGTTAGCGACCTGTAACCGAGTTATTGCGTTGCGCTACTATAGGGTAACCCGACTTTTAATGAAACCACACAACGTGTGTAAGAACTGAAGGTAAGTTAATTTCATGGCAATTGCACTGGAGCTTGAGCAGCTTAAAAAAACCTATCCGGGTGGCGTTCAGGCGCTACGCGGAATAGATCTGAAAGTAGAGGCCGGTGATTTTTACGCGCTTCTGGGGCCGAACGGGGCGGGGAAATCGACCACCATTGGGATTATCAGCTCGCTGGTCAATAAAACGTCCGGCCGGGTGAGCGTCTTTGGGTACGACCTGCAAAAAGATGTGGTGAACGCCAAGCGCCAGCTGGGGCTGGTTCCGCAGGAGTTCAACTTCAACCCGTTCGAGACGGTGCAGCAAATTGTCGTTAACCAGGCGGGCTATTACGGCGTTGAGCGTAAAGAGGCCCTCGAGCGTAGCGAAAAATACCTTAAGCAGCTCGATCTGTGGGAAAAGCGTAACGAACGCGCGCGCATGTTGTCCGGCGGGATGAAGCGCCGCCTGATGATCGCCCGTGCGCTGATGCATGAGCCAAAACTGCTGATCCTCGATGAGCCGACTGCGGGTGTCGATATCGAACTTCGTCGCTCCATGTGGGGCTTCCTGAAAGATCTCAACGATAAAGGCACCACCATTATTCTGACCACCCACTATCTGGAAGAGGCTGAAATGCTGTGCCGCAACATCGGCATCATTCAGCACGGCGAGCTGGTGGAGAACACCTCGATGAAGAATCTGCTCTCCAAGCTGAAATCCGAAACCTTCATTCTCGATCTGGCGGCGAAAAGCGCGCTGCCAAAACTTGAAGGTTACAACTATCGTCTGGTGGATACCTCGACGCTGGAAGTGGAAGTGCTGCGCGAGCAGGGGATTAACAGCGTGTTCTCACAGCTGAGCGCGCAGGGGATTCAGGTTTTAAGTATGCGTAACAAAGCGAACCGACTGGAAGAGCTGTTTGTCTCTCTGGTACATGACAAACAAGGAGACAAGGCATGACGCATCTTTACTGGGTCGCGCTGAAAAGTATCTGGGCGAAAGAGATCAACCGCTTTATGCGTATCTGGGTGCAAACCCTGGTGCCGCCGGTCATCACGATGACGCTTTATTTCATCATCTTCGGTAACCTGATTGGTTCCCGGATTGGTGAAATGCACGGCTTTACCTATATGCAGTTTATCGTGCCGGGCCTGATCATGATGGCGGTGATCACCAACGCCTATGCCAACGTGGCGTCGTCATTCTTCAGCGCCAAGTTCCAGCGCAATATTGAAGAGCTGCTGGTCGCGCCGGTGCCGACGCACGTCATTATCGCGGGCTATGTTGGCGGCGGCGTGGCGCGCGGGCTGTGCGTGGGGATCCTGGTCACGGCGATTTCGCTGTTCTTCGTGCCGTTCCAGGTCCACTCGTGGCTGTTTGTCGCGCTCACGCTGCTCCTGACGGCGATCCTGTTCTCGCTGGCCGGTCTGCTGAACGCCGTGTTCGCCAAAACGTTTGACGACATCAGCCTGATCCCGACCTTCGTGCTGACGCCGCTGACCTATCTCGGCGGGGTGTTCTACTCCCTGACGCTGCTGCCACCGTTCTGGCAGGCGCTGTCGCACCTGAACCCGATTGTCTACATGATCAGCGGGTTCCGCTTTGGCTTCCTCGGTATCACCGATGTGCCGCTGTTTACCACGGTGGCGGTGCTGGTGGTGTTTATCATCGCCTTCTACCTGCTCTGCTGGTCGCTGATCCAGCGCGGACGCGGGCTGCGCAGCTAATCTTTTGCCCGGCGACGTTCTGTTTGCCGGGCACTTTCTTTGACAGTTATCACCGTAAGCTAACCTTCACTCCGCTAAACTACTTGCCTGCTAAGGAGGGAGTTATGCTGGGATGGGTTATCACCTGCCACGATGAACAGGCGCAGGAAATGCTGGATAAGCTTGAAGCCAGATTTGGCCCGCTGGTGCAGTGCCGGGCGGTAAACTACTGGCGCGGGTTGAGCACCAACATGCTGAGCCGCATGATGTGTGATGCCCTGCATGAAACGGACACCGGCGATGGCGTGATTTTTCTTACCGATAAATCGGGCGCGGCGCCTTACCGCGCAGCCGCGTTGCTGAGCCATAAGCACGCGTGCTGTGAAGTGATCTCGGGTATTAACCTCTCCCTGCTGGCGTTAATGTATCCGCAGCGTGGCTCCTTAAGCAGCGCTGAGTTTCGCCAGGCCATCGTTGCGCAGGGCGTTCCGGGCGTCAGCAGCTTGTGGCATCAGCAGCAAAAAAATCCTCCCTTCGTCCTGCTCCACGATTTGTATAAGAATTAAACGTTGGTATTGATGTCTCATTTGTTACAATAGCGGCAGTTTTCCGCACCGATTAAGACACCATGCTACCGCGCATTCTTTTCTTGCTATTGATGCTCATTTCCGGCGTCAGCTCAGCCAGTTTACTCAGTCAGCACACGCTGCCTGCCCAGTACATGCAAACCACCGAAGACGCGGCGATCTGGGCGCAGGTGGGGAACAGCGTGATCAACGTCGGTAACGTCCGCGCCGGGCAGATCCTGGCCGTTGTGCCCGCGGCGGCGGACTACTACGAATTTCGCTTTGGTTTTGGCACGGGGTTTATCGACAAGGGACACCTGGAGCCGGTTCAGGGGAAACAGCGCGTCGAGGACAGCCTCGGGGATCTCAATAAACCCCTCAGCAATCAGAACCTGATTACCTGGAAAGACACGCCGGTGTATAACGCGCCGTCGAGCGGCAGCGCGCCTTTCGGCACGTTAAGCGCCAATCTGCGCTATCCGATACTGAATAAACTGAAGGACCGTCTGAATCAGACCTGGTTCCAGATCCGCATCGGCAATCGTCTGGCGTGGATCAGCAGCCTGGACGCGCAGGAAGATAACGGACTTCCGATTCTGACCTACCATCATATTCTGCGTGATGAAGAGAACACCCGTTTTCGACATACGTCCACGACCACCAGCGTACGCGCGTTCAACAACCAGATGGCCTGGCTACGCGATCAGGGTTATACCACCCTGACGATGTACCAGCTTGAAGGGTACGTGCGTAACAAAATGAACCTGCCTGCAAAATCGGTGGTGATTACCTTTGACGATGGCCTGAAATCCGTCAGCCGCTATGCCTATCCAGTGCTGAAAGAGTACGGCTTCAAGGCTACCGCGTTTATTATCTCTTCCCGCATAAAAGGCCATCCGCAGAAGTGGGATCCAAAATCGCTGCAGTTTATGAGCGTGCAGGAGATTAAGGGGATTCAGGATGTGTTCGATATTCAGTCTCACACCCACTTCCTGCACCGCGTGGATGGGTATAAACACCCGATTTTACTGAGCCGCAGCTATCACGTGATTTTGTTTGATTTTGAACGCTCGCGTCGCGCGCTGGCGCAGTTTAATCCACGCGTGCTCTATCTTTCCTATCCGTTTGGCGGCTACGACAATAAAGCGATAAAGGCGGCGAATGACGCCGGTTTTCATCTGGCGGTGACGACGGTGAAAGGGAAGGTGAAGCCGGGGGATAATCCGTTCTTGCTGAAACGCCTGTACATCTTAAGAACGGATTCGCTGGAGACAATGTCGCGGCTGATCAGCAATCAGCCGCAGGGATAGTGCTTAAGCAACCTGAACCGGAATCGCCTTCGCGGTACGTTTCATGTCGTTGTCGCCTTCAAAGTAGGCAACTTTCGGCTGCCAGCGGCGTGCTTCTTCATCAGACATCATCACGAAGCTGGCGATAATCACAATATCGCCCACGTCCGCGCAGTGCGCTGCCGCGCCGTTAACGGAGATGATTTTAGACCCGCGCTCGGCGGCGATGGCGTAGGTTGAGAAACGTTTGCCGTTGTTAACGTTCCAGATATCAATCGCTTCGTTTTCAAGGATGCCCGCAGCATCAAGGAAATCCTGGTCGATGGCGCAGGAGCCTTCATAGTGCAGGTCGGCCTGGGTGACTTTCACACGGTGAAGCTTACCTTGCAGCATTTTGCGAATCATTACGTTTACCTTTCATCTTCCGGGTAGAGAAACCTACGCCAGTTCAACCACTTTGTTGTCGATTAGGCGGGCCTGACCAAGCCATGCCGCCACCAGAATGACCGCACGTTTGCTGGTCTGTGTAAGCTCCAGAAGCGTGTCGGCATCGCGAATTTGAATATCATCAGCGCGGAAGCCTTTATCGTTCAGCGCCTGTTCAGCCAGAGCAATAATCTCTTCGGCCGTTAACTCTTTCGCCAGCAGCTGTTCTGCCATGGTGTTCATGACCTTGCTTAAGCCCGGCGCGATTTTACGCTGGTCCGCGGTCAGGTAGCCATTTCGCGAGCTGAGCGCCAGACCGTCTTTCGCGCGTACAATCGGTACGCCGACAATCTCGATATCGTAACCCATATCCGCAACCATCTTGCGGATCAGCGCCAGCTGCTGGAAATCTTTCTCACCGAAGCAGGCAACGTCCGGCTGCACCAGGTTGAACAGCTTGCTGACGATGGTCGATACGCCGCGGAAATGACCCGGGCGGCTTGCGCCTTCCAGCATGGTGGAAATGCCCGGTACGTCAACGTAAGTGGCCTCATCGGTACCCTGAGGATAGACATCCGCCGGTGCCGGAGAGAAGACAATATCCGCATGGCGTTTTTTGAGCTTCTCGCAATCTTCCTGCAGGGTGCGCGGATAGCGTGCCAAATCGTCGGCGCGGTCAAACTGCATTGGGTTAACGAAGATACTGACCACCACGATATCTGCACGGGCTCTTGCTTCGTCAACCAGCTTCATATGGCCGTCATGCAGGTTGCCCATGGTCGGGACCAGTGCGATACGTTTACCTTCCTGACGCGCGCGGCGGATATGCTGGCGAAGCAGCGGCAGGGTTTCAATGATTAGCACAACGAGACTCCTTAATGGAAACTGTGTTCTTCACCCGGGTAAACACCGGATTCAACGTCGGCAATATACTGCCTGACCGCAGCGCGCATGTCGCCCGCTTCGGTGAGGAAATTTTTGGCAAACTTCGGAATATGCCCGCCGGTGATGCCAAAGGCGTCGTGCATCACCAGGATCTGGCCGTCGGTCACGTTGCCTGCACCGATACCAATCACCGGAATCGACAGGGCTTCAGTAATACGCTTCGCCAGTTCAACCGGCACGCACTCCAGCACCAGCAGCTGGGCGCCTGCGGCTTCCAGCGCCAGAGCATCATCCAGCAGCGTCTGGGCGGCGTCACCGCGGCCCTGCACCTTATATCCACCAAAGATGTTGACGGACTGCGGCGTCAAGCCCAAATGGCCGCACACCGGCACGGCGCGCTCGGTGAGCATCTTCACCGTATCCACCAGCCAGGCGCCGCCTTCAATTTTGACCATGTTAGCGCCAGCACGCATAACCGCTGCCGCGTTTTCGAATGCCTGCTCCGGCGTGGCATAGGCCATAAACGGCAGATCGGAAAGCAGCAGGCAGGCTGGAGCCCCGCGGCGCACCGCACGTGTATGGTAAGCGATATCCTCAACCGTGACCGGCAGGGTGGAATCATGTCCTTGTACCGTCATCCCTAACGAATCTCCGACCAGCATGACGTTGATACCCTCTTCGGCAAAGAGTTTGGCGAAGCTGTAGTCATACGCGGTGATGGTGGCGAAGCGTTTTTTTTCCTGTTTGCATTTCTGCAGTAAGGAGATGGTGGTTGGTTTCATACTGTTTCCTGATAGCCCAAAAGCGAATCTTTGCGCATTCTAACAGTAACATTCGGGGGAACAATGATTTTAGGTAACCGATTAGCCACAATTATTTTGAGGTTAATCGGCAGGGGAACCGGATCACCAGCGGGCGGGTCTTTCCGCGTTGAGGTTGTCCAGAATGGTCCTGAGTGGGATGCCATCCGGGAAGATGAGATCGGGAGCGACTTCAAACAGCGGCCAGAGCATAAACCCGCGATTTTTCATGTCGTAATGCGGAACGGTGAGACGTTCAGTGTTAATGGTCTCGTGACCAAACAGCATAATGTCGAGGTCCAGCGTGCGCGGTCCCCAGCGCTCGGCTTTGCGTACGCGGCCCTGCTGCAGTTCGATGCGCTGGGTGTTATCCAGCAGCGTTTCGGCATTCAGAGCGGTTTCCAGCACCACGGCGGCATTGAGATAATCAGGCTGATCCTGAGGACCCAGCGGCGGCGTGCGGTAGAAAGAGGAGACCGCCACGATCCCGCTTTGCGGGATCTCCCCCAGCGCCTGTACGGCAGCGTTCACCTGCTCCAGCGGAGAGGCTAAATTGCTGCCGATGGCGATATACGCAAGGGTCATGCTGTCCCTTCACGACGCGGCGCGCGTTTGCGCGGACGACGATGGCGACGACGCGGTTCCGGCTCTTCATCCAGCCCGGTTAGCATATCTTTTTGCTCCGGCGGTGCGGAAACCTGGAATTCAGCCCACCACTGCGCCAGGCGCTGCAGCTCCTGGTTGCGTTCAATTTCAGCACGCAGCGACAGCAGATCGAAGGCGGCGCGGAATTTTGGATGCTCCATCAGCTTCCAGGCGCGTTTGCCCTGACGACGGGACATGCGCAGCTGAAGCTGCCAGATATCGCGCACCAGCGTGGTAATGCGTTTTGGAATGGCGAGCGTACGGCACCCTTCGTCCAGCACGTCGTTTGCGGCCAGCGCGAAGGCATCATAGTATGCAAGCCCGCTCTCCTGGGTAATTCGCTGGGCCGTTTCCAGCAGCGGATACCAGAACATCGCCGCAAACAGGAATGCCGGATTGACGCGCATGTCGTTGCGAATACGGGTATCGGTATTTTTCAGCACCTGCGCAATCATCCGCTCCATTGGGCTGTCACCGCTTTCGGTGAAGTAGCGGGTAATGGTCGGGAACAGGGGCTGGAACAGGTTGTATTCGCGCAGCAGATTGTAGGTTTCAAAGCCGTGGCCGGCCTGCAGCAGCTTCAGCGCCTCTTCGAAAAGGCGGGCAGGCGGCACGTCGTTAATCAGCGTCGCCAGGCGCGGAATCGGCTCTGCCGTTTCCGGGCTGATGCGCATATTGAGCTTGGCGGCGAAACGCACGGCGCGCAGCATACGCACGGGATCTTCGCGATAGCGCGTTTCCGGCGTGCCAATCAAACGGATCAGACCTTCTTTCAGGTCCTGCATGCCGCCGACGTAATCACGCACGGTGAAATCCGCCACGCTGTAATAAAGGCTGTTGATGGTGAAGTCGCGACGCTGGGCATCTTCTTCGATAGAGCCGAAGATATTGTCACGCAGCAGCATGCCGTTCTGGCCGCGCTGTGACGTGGTGCGATCGGATGCGCCGGCTTCGTGGTGGCCGCGGAAGGTCGCCACTTCGATAATTTCCGGCCCAAACATCACGTGAGCCAGACGGAAACGGCGGCCAACGAGACGGCAGTTGCGGAATAATTTGCGCACCTGCTCAGGCGTGGCGCTGGTCGTCACGTCGAAATCTTTTGGTTTTTTGCCCAGCAGTAAATCACGTACTCCACCGCCCACGAGATAGGCCTCGTAGCCCGCTTTATTCAGACGATAGAGCACCTTGAGGGCATTTTCACTGATATCTTTGCGGGAAATAGTGTGCTGCTCACGCGGAATAACCGACATGTGTGGCTGTGCAATAGCATCGTTCGCCATGCTCTCTTCGCGGCTTAGCACTTTACGGCAAAAATTAGCGACTCGGGTAAAAATGGTACACCTCGTAGTGTGTTTTGTTATGAAAAAAGCGGCTAATCATAGCTCAGCGCAACGCATTTGAGAATGCTGGATTTTTGGCACTGCTGCGAGCGTCCAGTTGGCAACGGCCATTTTCAGCAGTTCGTCAATACGCAGATCCTGCCATTCGTTGGTTACATTCTGGTTGAGAAATCGCAGCGCGTCGATCAAAACAGGACGCGGATCGCCGTCTGGCAGGGCCGGGGCGTGGTTCTGCTTTGACAATTTAAAGCCCTGCGCATTGACCGCCAGCGGCAGATGAATGTAGTCCGGTGCCGTCCAGCCAAACTGGTGATACAGCGATATTTGTCGCACCGTCGGTTCGACCAGATCCGCCCCGCGCACAATTTCCGTCACGCCCTGAAAACGATCGTCGACGACCACCGCCAGGTTATAGGCAAACAGGCCGTCACGGCGGTGAATAATAAAATCCTCACGCGCCAGGCGTTCATCGGCATGAACCTCACCGGAGAGTAAATCGGTAAAGCGCGTCACCGGGGAGCGCTGCTTTATACGTACGGCGGCATTTTCCGGGGGAAGATTAAGCGTGCGGCAGTGGCCGTCATAGACGCCACCCACGCTCTGGATACGCGCGCGGGTGCAGGTGCAGTTATAGGAAAGTCCCCGATCGCGAAGCCAGGCCAGACGTTCCCGATAGGCATCGTGACGTTTTGACTGCCAGAGCACCTCGTCATCCCAGTGAAGACCGTAATGTTCCAGCTGACGCAGAATCGTCTCTGCAGCACCGGGAACTTCACGCGGGGGGTCAATATCTTCAATGCGGACAAGCCATTTTCCCAGGCGGGCGCGAGCCTGCAGGTAGCTGCCGAGCGCGGCAATTAATGAGCCGAAGTGTAATTCACCGGAAGGAGATGGCGCGAAGCGCCCAATATAGTGTGATTCAGACATATCAACAGTAACAAGGCGGGAGAGACTCCCGCCTTTAGAGTGTGTAAACAGCGCTGGTATTAACCGGCCATCTGTTTTTCGCGGATTTCGGCCAGCGTTTTACAGTCGATGCACAGATCGGCGGTTGGACGAGCTTCCAGGCGACGAATACCAATTTCAACACCGCAGGATTCGCAGTAGCCAAAATCTTCGTCTTCGACTTTTTTCAGCGTTTTCTCGATCTTTTTGATCAGTTTGCGTTCGCGGTCACGGTTACGCAGTTCGAGGCTGAACTCTTCTTCCTGAGCGGCACGGTCTACCGGATCCGGGAAGTTAGCAGCTTCATCCTGCATATGAGTAACGGTGCGATCGACTTCATCCCTGAGTTGATTACGCCATGCTTCAAGAATACGCTTGAAGTGCGACAGCTGGGCTTCGTTCATATACTCTTCGCCCGGCTTCTCTTGATACGGCTCCACCCCAGCGATGGCGAGAATACTCAGGGACGATGTTTTACGGTTTTGCCCTTCTTGCATGTTGCTTCTCCTTAACACGCACTATCGATCCCCGTGTTGGGGGAAAAATCAGGTCGCTATAAATAGCAGATGCTTTTCCGTATGGCAATTATCTAAACGTAACACTTGACAAGCCTGTGAGGAAAAGCGTATTTGCGCACGCGGCCAGAACACTTATTCGACAATCGTCTAATCCCTTATAAGACAATGGGAAGAGACGATCTCAGAGTCATATTATCGGCAGAAAGTTCCGCTTTATAAGCGAAAACCTCTACCCCCTGCTTTTGTGCCTCATTCAACAATTGCGCGTATTTAGGATCAATATGGCGGGCAGGGGAGAAACGTTCAATGGCTGAATGCAACACCGCAAACAGCAATACGGCGCGTTTGCCCGCCGCCGCAACACTCATTAGCTCTCGCAGATGCTTCTGGCCACGTAGCGTTACCGCATCCGGGAAGTAGCCATTTTCCTGTTCCGCTAACGTCACTGATTTTACTTCAATATAGCACTCGGGCCTGTCTTCCGCCTGTAACATGAAGTCAATTCTGCTGCCTTCATCGCCATATTTCACTTCACTTTTATGCGTGCCATATCCCACCAGTTCGGGAATGGTGCCAAGGGTCAGCGCTTCCTTAACCAGCTGATTTGCGCGCTGGGTATTGACGCAAATAAATGCCCCGTTTTGCGTTTCGGTCATTTCCCAGGTATGGGCATATTTGCGTTTACTATTTTCTGATGTGGAATACCAGACTCTGTCACCCGGCGTCGCACACCCCGTCATGGCGCCGGTATTGGGGCAGTGCAGGGTGAGCTGAACCCCTTCGGGGGTAATCACGTCGGCGAGGAAGCGTTTGTAGCGTTGGATAAGCGTGGCGTGCTGCAGGGGAGGACTAAACTTCATCGGAATTCCTTTCGGTGTTGCCCAGCGTCCAGCGCTGTAGCGGCGTATAGCGGGTGCGTCCCTGTGCAAAGACTGATTCGTAAAGCGCGAATGCGTTGACCGGAAAGGCCCAGTGAAAACCCGGCGGCGGGATGGCAACGGCCTGACCGGCATCGCGCAGCAGCGTGATATGTGGATGAAACGGCTGTGGGCTCTGATAACAGCCGCTGCGCGCCGCCTGGGCGCGCAGCATATTCGCCAGCTGCAATAATCCGCGCGGCGGCTGGCGCGTTCCCAGCCACACCACGCGCGAACGCGGCCACTGGCCCGCGTCGTCGAGGTGCAGCGTAAATTCCGGCTGGGCAATACGCCCGGCCATTGCGGCTAACGCCCGCTGTTTTTCGGCACTGACGTCGCCCAAAAAGGCCAGCGTCAGGTGCAGGTTGGCCGCAGCGACAGGGCGGCCTGCTTCCGGCGGAAAGCAATCAGCGCGCCAGCGAACAATTTGACGCTGTATGGTGGTGGGCAATTCAATGGCAAAAAACAGCCGTTTCGACTCAGGCATACGGAGGACTCGGTAATGATATGCGCCGATGCTACAATGTACGCCGACTAATGTTAACCCTCTGGAGCTGTTAGTGTCCTCATTGCCGGTCGCCGTCATTCTTCCTGAGCTTCTCGCTGCCTTACACCATGCCCCGCAGGTTTTGCTGAATGCTCCTACGGGCGCGGGCAAGTCCACCTGGCTGCCGCTGCAGATTCTGAAAGACGGAAACATCAGCGGGAAAATTATCCTGCTGGAGCCGCGCAGGCTGGCCGCGCGCAACGTGGCGCAGCGTCTGGCGGAACTGCTGAATGAAAAACCGGGCGAAACGGTAGGTTACAGGATGCGTGCCGAGACCTGCGTTGGCCCGACCACGCGTCTTGAAGTGGTCACCGAGGGTATTCTCACCCGCATGCTGCAAAACGATCCTGAGCTGACCAGCGTCGGGCTGGTGATCCTCGATGAATTCCACGAGCGCAGCCTGCAGGCGGATCTGGCCCTCGCGCTGTTGCTGGACGTGCAGCAGGGGCTGCGCGACGATCTCCGGCTGCTTATTATGTCGGCCACGCTGGATAACGAGCGGCTACGACAGGCATTACCCGATGCGCCGGTCATCAGCTCAGAAGGGCGGGCGTTTCCGGTTGAACGCCGCTATCAGCCGCTTTCCTCCCATCAGCGTTTTGACGAGGCCATCGCCATTGCCACCGCTGAGCTGCTGCGCCAGGAAGCGGGTTCCCTGCTGCTGTTTTTGCCCGGCGTGGGCGAAATCCAGCGCGTGCAGGAGCAGCTTTCTGCCCGCGTAGGCGGAGACGTGCTGCTTTGCCCGCTCTACGGCGCGTTGTCGCTACAGGATCAGCGTAAAGCCATCCTTCCGGCCCCGGCGGGGCAGCGCAAGGTGGTGCTGGCAACCAACATTGCTGAAACCAGTTTGACCATTGAAGGGATTCGCCTGGTGGTGGATAGCGCGCAGGAGAGGGTGGCAAGCTTTGATCCGCGTACCGGGCTGACTAAACTCCTGACGCAGCGCATCAGCCAGGCGTCGATGGTGCAGCGCGCGGGCCGCGCGGGGCGTCTTGAGCCGGGCATATGCCTGCATTTGACCAGCGCGGAACAGGCTGAACGCGCTGCACAGCAAAGCACGCCGGAAATTTTACAAAGCGATTTGTCTGGTCTGGTGATGGATCTGCTCCAGTGGGGCTGCCCGAACCCTGAGCAGCTCACCTGGCTTAATCCTCCTCCTGTCGTAAACCTCACCGCTGCGCGCACCCTGCTGACTCAGCTCGGCGCGCTGGAAGGCGAGCGTCTGACGGCGCGCGGCCAGAAAATGGCGGCGCTGGGCAACGATCCGCGTCTGGCCGCGATGCTGGTGGCCGCGCAAGGGGATGATGAAATTGCCACGGCGGCAAAACTGGCGGCTATTCTTGAGGAGCCGCCTCGCGGTGGCAGCAGCGATCTGGGGCAGGCGTTTTCGCGCAGCCAGGGGAACTGGCAGCAGCGTGCGCAGCAGTTGTGCAAACGCCTGAATAGCCGGGGAGGAGTGCCTGACAGCGATAAGATTGCCTTCCTGCTGGCCCAGGCCTTCCCGGACAGGATCGCGCGTCGGCGCGGGCTGGACGGTCGCTACCAGCTGGCAAACGGCATGGGGGCGATGCTGGACAGCGATGATGCGCTGACGCGTCACGAATGGCTGATCGCCCCGCTGCTGCTGCAGGGCAGCCATTCTCCGGATGCGCGTATCCTGCAGGCGATTGCCGTAGAGATTGACGCCCTGACGCGTGCCTGTCCGCAGCTGCTTCAGCAATCTGATACCGTGGAATGGGATGACGCCCAGGGCACGCTGAAGGCCTTTCGTCGCAGCCAGATTGGCAAGCTGACGTTAGGAACGAAGCCGCTGGCGAAGCCGTCGGAAGACGAGCTTCACCAGGCGATGCTGAACGGAATTCGGGAAAAAGGGCTGAGCGCCCTGAACTGGACGCCGGAAGCGGAGCAGTACCGCATTCGTCTGCACTGTGCCGCGAAGTGGCTACCGGAATACGGTTGGCCTGCGGTGGATGACGAGACGCTGCTCGCTACGCTTGAGCGCTGGCTACTGCCGCAAATGAGCGGCGTACACTCTCTGCGAGCCCTTAAGGCGCTTGATGTTAAGACCGCGTTACAGAATTTACTGGACTGGTCATTACGTCAACGTCTGGATAGTGAACTGCCAGGGCATTACACTGTGCCGACCGGAAGCAGGATTGCCATCCGTTATCATGAGGATAATCCGCCGGCGCTGGCGGTTCGGATGCAGGAGATGTTTGGTGAAGCCACCACGCCGTCCATTGCGGAAGGGCGTGTGCCGTTAGTGCTTGAGCTGCTGTCGCCTGCGCATCGTCCATTACAAATCACCCGAGATCTGGGGGCGTTCTGGGCGGGAAGCTACCGTGAAGTGCAGAAAGAGATGAAGGGGCGATATCCCAAACATGTCTGGCCGGACGATCCGGCGAATACGGCGCCGACGCGGCGAACGAAGAAATATTCGTAAAAGGGGAGTGCGGCCTGATGCCCTCACCCCGGCCCTCTCCCACGGGGAGAGGGAGAAA
>NZ_JUMS01000121.1:0-2790 GCF_001059415.1 Enterobacter sp. 940_PEND | reverse complement strand
CCGACCCCCTCCGTGTAAAGGAGATGCTCTACCAACTGAGCTAATCACCCCCGCTGTGTGGAGTCGCATTATAGGGAGAGTTGAAAATGAGTCAACGCATTTTCTAAAGTTTTTATTCGTTCGTCGTAAAATTAAACAAAACGATCGCGAAACGGGCAATGGCGCATGATTTCTAAACAAAAATCGCAAACTCGGTCACGATAAAGGGATCAACATTGAGGAATCCCCCCACAGTGATAGAATATTGCCCATCGTTTTTTCCCCAGGATTTGCCGATTGCCGGCATCTTTATAACGTAAGGCCATTTCATGAAAATCAAAACTCGCTTCGCGCCGAGCCCGACAGGCTATCTGCACGTCGGTGGTGCACGTACCGCTCTCTATTCCTGGCTTTTCGCACGCCACAACAAAGGTGAGTTCGTGCTGCGTATTGAAGACACCGATCTTGAGCGCTCCACGCCAGAAGCAATTGAAGCCATTATGGATGGGATGAACTGGCTGAATCTGGAATGGGATGAAGGTCCTTACTTCCAGACCAAACGCTTTGACCGCTATAACGCTGTCATTGATGAGATGCTGGTCGCGGGCACGGCGTATAAATGCTACTGCTCTAAAGAGCGTCTGGATGAACTGCGTGAAGCGCAGATGGCTAACGGTGAAAAGCCGCGTTATGACGGCCGCTGCCGCCACGACCATAGCGAGCATGCTGCTGACGAGCCTTGCGTGGTGCGTTTCGCTAACCCGCAAGAGGGCTCGGTGATCTTTGACGACCAGATCCGTGGCCCCATTGAATTCAGCAACCAGGAGCTGGACGATCTGATCATCCGTCGTACCGACGGTTCTCCAACCTATAACTTCTGCGTCGTGGTTGACGACTGGGATATGGAAATTACCCACGTTGTCCGTGGTGAAGACCATATCAACAATACACCACGTCAGATCAACATCCTGAAAGCGCTGAACGCCCCTGTGCCTGTCTATGCGCACGTCTCCATGATCAACGGTGATGACGGGAAAAAACTGTCTAAACGTCACGGCGCGGTAAGCGTTATGCAATATCGCGACGACGGCTATCTGCCGGAAGCGCTGCTGAACTATCTGGTGCGTCTGGGCTGGGCTCACGGTGACCAGGAGATCTTCAGCCGCGAAGAGATGATCGAACTGTTCTCTCTGAGCTCTGTAAGCAAATCAGCGAGCGCCTTTAATACCGACAAGCTCCTGTGGCTGAACCATCACTACATCAATACCATGCCGGCGGAATATGTGGCGACTTACCTGCAGTGGCACATTGAGCAGGCAAATATTGATACCCGCACTGGCCCTGAGCTGGCTGACCTGGTGAAACTACTCGGCGAGCGCTGCAAAACGCTGAAAGAGATTGCCGAAAGCTGCCGCTACTTCTATGAAGAGTTTGATGAGTTCGACGCGGACGCCGCGAAGAAGCACCTCCGTCCGGTTGCGCGTCAGCCGCTGGAAGTGGTGCGTGACAAGCTGGCGGCCCTTTCCGAGTGGACCGCTCAGAATGTGCATCAAGCGATTCAGGCGACGGCAGACGAGCTGGAAGTCGGTATGGGTAAAGTCGGCATGCCACTGCGCGTTGCGGTGACCGGGGCGGGGCAGTCTCCGGCGCTGGATGTGACGGTTCACGCGATCGGCAAATCACGCAGCGTGGCGCGCATTAACAAGGCGCTGGACTTTATCGCTGAACGTGAAAATCAGCAGTAAGAACGTCTCAGATAAAAAAACGGCAGGGGAACCTGCCGTTTTTTTATGCATCTTCTTCGGCAATGCCCAAACGCTTAAGAAATCCATGTATCCCTTCGCGCTTCAATAACGCATCCAGACGCTTCTGCTCTGGCTTAGTCATACTCTCCAGCGTCTCAATAATGCCCGGACACAGGTTTGAAGAGGGGGCAGTATAGGAAGACGTGGCCTCCGCGAGATGGTACACCGCCTGACGGTTGCGGATCGCCGGGAGGCTCATAATATGTTCTTTCACGCGCGCATCAACATGAATGAGCCTCGCGCGACCGCCTTTCACGCCGTTGAGTCCTTCGGTTTTCCACCTTTTCTGGCGTATCCAGCGATTAACCGTTTGCCTGGCAACACCCAAACTCTCTGCCAGCTCTTCCGTGGTCATTTTGCTCCGTAATTTTTTCATATCAGTCCCGATCGCGAATCCCTAAACGTTGCAACAAGCCGGTAATCCCTTCCCGCAGTAGCAGCGATGTCATCTGCTTCTGCTCTTCCGGCGTCATTTCATTGGCCAGCGTCAGGAGCAGCGTGTGAAGCGAACTATCATGACTGCTGCCTCCAGGCAGTTCGGATGTTTCGCTTGCCCGACGTGCGCTGCGAATAAAGTCACGGACTTTGTCGTTCACATGTACCAGGCGCGCTTTCCCGCCCTGGACGCCTGGTTTTGGTGACGTAATCCAACCCTCTTTGCGTACCCATTTATTGATGGTCTGGCGGCTATAGCCAGTGAGAAGGGCTAACTCTTCTGGCGTCATTCGTTCCTTGATCATGCAATTTCCTGAATATCAGTAGGGTTAATTAACGGCTCATTTTATAGCACCGTTTTACGTGAAAACGTGACAGGCTTAACTCCTGGCTGCGAGCAGGCTCGCAAAGTGATTCATTTGCATGATTTTTCGGCGATTGAATGGCTGGGATTGATTTTGCCGTTGACACCCCGCGGCGGAATTCATATTATGCCGCCCGTCAACATGACAGCTTTACGATGGGGCTATAGCTCAGCTGGGAGAGCGCTTGCATGGCATGCAAGAGGTCA
>NZ_JUMS01000120.1:0-797 GCF_001059415.1 Enterobacter sp. 940_PEND | reverse complement strand
CGGCACTGTTGCAAAGTTAGCGATGAGGCAGCCTTTTGTCTTATTCAAAGGCCTTACATTTCAAAAACTCTGCTTACCAGGCGCATTTCGCCCAGGGGATCACCATAATAAAATGCTGAGGCCTGGCCTTTGCGTAGTGCACGCATCACCTCAATACCTTTGATGGTGGCGTAAGCCGTCTTCATGGATTTAAATCCCAGCGTGGCGCCGATTATCCGTTTCAGTTTGCCATGATCGCATTCAATCACGTTGTTCCGGTACTTAATCTGTCGGTGTTCAACGTCAGACGGGCACCGGCCTTCGCGTTTGAGCAGAGCAAGCGCGGGACCATAGGCGGGCGCTTTATCCGTGTTGATGAATCGCGGGATCTGCCACTTCTTCACGTTGTTGAGGATTTTACCCAGAAACCGGTATGCAGCTTTGCTGTTACGACGGGAGGAGAGATAAAAATCGACAGTGCGGCCCCGGCTGTCGACGGCCCGGTACAGATACGCCCAGCGGCCATTGACCTTCACGTAGGTTTCATCCATGTGCCACGGGCAAAGATCGGAAGGGTTACGCCAGTACCAGCGCAGCCGTTTTTCCATTTCAGGCGCATAACGCTGAACCCAGCGGTAAATCGTGGAGTGATCGACATTCACTCCGCGTTCAGCCAGCATCTCCTGCAGCTCACGGTAACTGATGCCGTATTTGCAGTACCAGCGTACGGCCCACAGAATGATGTCACGCTGAAAATGCCGGCCTTTGAATGGGTTCATGTGCAGCTCCATCAGCAAAAGGGGATGATAAGTTTATCA